>NZ_CP063204.1:0-15000 GCF_019904275.1 Zunongwangia sp. SCSIO 43204 | reverse complement strand
CTACGAAAATAAGGTTTAACCTAAGATTAATAGAATTATTGTATGGATTGGAAGCAATAATGCTAAGATTTAAAAAAAGAAAGGTCGAAATTGTACAATTTCGACCTTTAATAAAATTTATTGGCACCGCCAACAGGTATTATAATCTGAGGCTTGCCTCGAAATTAAAAAATTGTTTATGGTGAATGCCTCGCGGGCTTGCCCCAGAGGTAGTTTACTTTTTCAGGATTTAGTTTCCTAAAATCTTATTTAGCGTTTCACTAGGTAGCATCGCACTGCTGGTTTTTTGATCATCCATTTTGTAATATCCACCAATATCTTGAGGAGATCCCTGTGCGCTATTCAATTCTTCCATAATTTTAGATTCATTCGCTTCTAGTTCTGAGGCTATTTTACCAAAATGGTCTTTTAAATCGGCATCCTTATCTTGATTTGCTAAAGCTTCAGCCCAATATAATGCAAGATAGAAATGGCTTCCGCGGTTATCAATTTCATTTACCTTTCTAGAAGGTGATTTTCCGTTTTCAAGGAATTTTTCAGTAGCCTTATCTAAGGTGTCTGCTAGTATAAGAGCTCTTTCATTGTTGTATTTATTTCCTAAGTGCTCTAAAGAAACCGCTAATGCAAGAAACTCTCCTAAAGAATCCCATCTTAAGTGTCCTTCTTCAACGAATTGTTGTACGTGCTTTGGTGCAGATCCACCTGCTCCAGTTTCGAATAATCCTCCACCATTCATTAAAGGAACAATAGAAAGCATTTTTGCACTGGTTCCTAATTCTAGAATTGGGAATAAATCGGTTAAATAATCTCTAAGTACGTTACCAGTTACAGAGATGGTATCTTTTCCTTCTTTTACTCTTTTTAGAGTAAATTCGGTTGCTTTTACTGGAGACATGATCTCGATCTGAAGTCCTTCAGTATCGTGTTGTGGAAGATACTTTTGTACTTTTTCGATCAATTGCGCATCGTGAGCTCTTTCGTTATCTAACCAGAATACGATTGGCATTCCGCTATCTTTTGCCCGATTTACAGCTAATTTTATCCAATCCTGGATAGGAGCATCTTTTACCTGGCACATTCTCCAGATATCACCTTCTTCAACTTCGTGCTCGATTAAAGTTTCACCTTTAAGATCAACAACCTTAACGGTACCATCTTCAGGTAATTCGAAAGTTTTATCGTGAGAACCATATTCTTCAGCTTTTTGAGCCATAAGCCCTACGTTAGGAACCGTTCCCATTGTGGTAGGATCAAAAGCGCCGTGTTCTTTACAGAATTCGATAGTGGCCTGGTAAATTCCGGCGTAACTACTATCTGGAATTACGGCTTTAGTATCTTGAGTTTTGTTGTCTTTATTCCACATTTGCCCAGAAGTCCTAATCATTGCTGGCATAGAAGCATCAATAATTACATCACTAGGTACATGTAGATTGGTTATTCCTTTGTCTGAATTAACCATTGCCATATCTGGACCATTGTCGATATCAGCCTGAATAGCATCACTAATTTCTTTTCTTTTATCCTCTGGTAAAGATTCTATCGCACTTAGGATATCACCTAGTCCGCTATTAGGATTTCCTCCAGCTTTTTTAATATCGTCACCGTATTTTTCGAAAACATCAGCAAAGAAAACTTTTACAGCATGGCCAAAAATAATAGGATCTGAAACCTTCATCATCGTAGCTTTCATGTGAAGAGAAAAAAGAACTCCTTTATCTTTTGCATCCTGAACCTGCTCTTTTAAGAATTTTTCTAATTGAGCAACATGCATTACTGTACCATCGATAATTTCGCCAGCCAGTAATTTGATTCCTTTTTTAAGTACAGTCTCTTCTCCAGAAGCTGAAGTGAATACGATGTCTACGCTATCGTCTTCGTTAAGAGTAACAGATTTTTCGTTGTGGCAAAAATCTCCGCTATCCATAGTTGCAACATGAGATTTAGAGTCTGAGCTCCATTCTCCCATCGAGTGTGGATTCTTTTTTGCGAAATTCTTTACCGCTTTTGGCGCTCTACGATCTGAGTTTCCTTCACGTAATACAGGGTTTACCGCACTACCTTTTACTTTATCGTATTTTGCTCTTATTTCTTTTTCTTCCTTAGTAGCTGGCTCGTCTGGATATTCAGGAAGTTTATATCCTTTTTCCTGAAGTTCTTTAATAGCTGCTTTTAACTGCGGAATAGAAGCACTAATATTAGGAAGTTTAATAATATTTGCCTCTGGTTTTTTTGCTAGTTCACCAAGTTCAGCTAATGCATCTGCAACCTTTTGGTCTTCTTCTAAAAATTCTGGGAATTGAGAAAGAATACGTCCTGCAAGAGAAATATCTTTAGTCTCTAGAATTACATCTGCTGCTTTGGTATAAGTTTGTACGATTGGAAGTAATGAGTATGTGGCTAAAGCCGGAGCTTCATCTGTTTTGGTATAAAAAATCTTGGTGTTTTCTGCCATTATTCAATTTTTTTGATTTGTCATTATTCGCAAAAAACCCTGCTATGATACAGGGTTTGATGCATTCGCAATATACTATTTTTTAGGCATTTTAGCTAGCGAATTACCAGCAAAGCCTGTTAAGAAATACTAAAATTGAGGCATAAAAAAACTCCGTTGGAAACGGAGTTTTTAAATTGTATTGTAAAAAGTAAAAATTAAGCTCTTTTTGCTTCTTTAATACGAGCTTTTTTACCAGTAAGTTCTCTAAAGTAGAAAATTCTAGCTCTTCTAACGCTACCTCTTTTGTTGATCTCGATCTTTTGGATCGCAGGAAGGTTTACTGGGAAGATACGCTCTACACCTACAGTACCACTCATTTTTCTAATAGTAAAAGTTTGTGAGCTACCTGTTCCTCTTTTTTGGATTACAACCCCACGGAAGAACTGAGTACGGGTTTTTTGACCCTCTTTAATTTCGTAATAAACTGTAATAGTATCTCCAGCTGAAAATTCAGGAAGATCTTTCTTAGTAACGAATTCGTCTTGAACGTATTTAATTAACGATTCCATAGTTAAATATTTAAGATACAAGCTAAAACAACGTTCACGGTTCTCGCCAGAGGTTATTTTAGAACGGATGCAAAATTATAAATTTTATTTTTATAAATATAGGTTTTGTTGAAGAATTTTAATCTTCATCTAAAAGATCTGGTCTAAGCCTTTTTGTACGTCTAAATGCTTCATTTTCACGCCACTCTTCAATCTTAGGGAAATTTCCTGTAGTTAAGATTTCAGGTACTTTCCATCCTTTATATTCCGCAGGTCTTGTGTAAACAGGAGGAGCCAATAAATTATCCTGAAACGAATCTGTTAATGCTGAAGTTTCATTCCCCAGAACTCCCGGGATAAGCCTTATTACCGCATCGCACAAAATTGCAGCGCCTAATTCCCCGCCAGAAAGTACATAATCTCCAACTGAAATTTCTTTGGTGATAAAATGATCCCTCACACGTTGATCTACTCCTTTATAATGGCCGCAAAGAATGATAATGTTTTCCATCATCGAAACTCTGTTTGCCATTTTTTGATTTAATGTTGCACCATCTGGCGTCATATAAATTACTTCGTCGTAATTTCGTTCAGACTTCAGCTTAGTGATACACTTATCAATAGGCTCGATCATCATTACCATGCCTGCGCCGCCTCCAAATTGATAATCATCAATTTGCTTATAGTTATCGGTTACATAATCTCTTAAATTATGTAAATGGATTTCTACATGACCTTTTTCGATTGCTCGTTTCAGAATCGAAGCTTCAAACGGACTCTTTAAAATATCTGGAACAACAGTGATAATGTCTATTCGCATGGCGGTTTATTTTTAGGACTGCAAAGATGCGAATAATTGCAGAATTTAGCTGTTCATTCTATTTACCTTATTTTTTTCATCCTGAAGTAATCGGCCAAGACGTTGCTCTTTCTCCAGCGCTTTTTTCTTGTAGGCGTCAAATTCTCTTTCAGTGTCATCAAGGCGTTTTTTAGCCTCTTTAGTAACCGAATTAGAATTTTTATACTTATAAATAAAGAAAAGTAAAGCTAGAATTAGAATAGCAACAATTCCCCACATCATAGCCATATAGGTTCCTTTAGTGAGTGGTAAGCCTAAAAAGACAATATTATCCTTTTCTTCGGTTACTTTTTGAAGATCCTGTTGCGTGGTTTTTAATTCACCTTCTAAATTAGCAATTTCATCTACTTGTTGGTCTGCGGTATTTTTACCAACCGTAATCTGGTCTTTTAACTCCTGAATATAATCATTGGTGTTATCTCGAAGATCGATTAGATCGTCATAATTCACCACTTTATATTCCTGATAGTTGTTAGAAGATTCAATTAACTCCTGAAATTCCTGTTGAATAGGATTTGTTGTTGAAATACTGTCTTGTGCATTATTTTTAAGTGTAAATGCGGTAAAAATTAATAGTGTAATTAGTAGCTTGTTCATTTTAAAATGAAATTTTCAAGTTTGTTAGTACCAACGTAACCTGTAAAATGATATTTTATTGTACAGGCTTCAATTTTTTTGGCTTGCAAATTTCAGAAGAAACTATCGCCAAAACAACGAATATTGAGTTTAATTAATCTTCTCGCTCAGCATCTTCAAAATTAATTTCTTCATTTACGCTATTTTTAAACGCATTGATCCAGGCATTTTCGAATATGTTTAGGATGGTGGGAAAGATGCCACTTTTTACATTATTAAGATCGCCTTCTATAGGTACTTTAGTTGCTAAAGTATCGGTGCCCTGATTTTTCAGAATAAATTTGAATACTCCAACAAATCCTTCCCAAAGTTTTTTTAGCAAACCGCCATCATCATTTTTTGCGATGAGTTTGGTGTTGATGAACATGGGTTTTATATAGCCTTTCATATAAGCATCGTTAATGGCTACTTCGCTATAAAGCTCAAAGGTTCCGCTTTCAAAATCTACACCGGCGTATTGCCTTGTAAGATCATTGATTCCGGTAGCGTTTGCTTTTTCAAGAGAAAAGTCAAGATCTATATCTGGAATCTCTTTGAGTAAATTCAGATTACCGTTTAGATTCACTTTGCCATTACCAATAGAAACTGCTGTGGCTTTAATATTTGATGGTAATTTTTTTTCAGTATTTACCACATTACTAAGATTCGTTGCCTGCAGATTTATTTTTTGCATAAACATATCAAGCTCTGGATTTGTAGAAAGCTGAACAAAATTGGCAGCACCATCATAGATCTGGAGTCGGTTAATATCAATAGGTACTAGGTCTGTCAGCGCTTTTGTCCAATCCTCGGCATCTGCATTTTCTACGGAAGTAGAATCTTGTTGATCTTCAAAAATATAATTGAATTTAGGGCTTTGCATTTCGATCTCGCTTACCACCTTGCCTTTTAAAAGCGATCTCCATTCTATTGAAATATCTGTTTTTGGGAAATCGAGTAGGGGAGTATCGGTTTGGGCTTCTTCATTGATCAGGATCAAACCGTCGATGGTATAAGCACCTCTCCATAAAGCAAGATCGATATCTTCTACATGGCCGCTGTAACCGGGAATATTATTTAGTGTTTTGTTGACATAATTTTTAACGATCAGAGGCAGAAATAGTCTAAAAATGATGAGCGCAACGATTATAGAAACGGGAATGATGTATCGTTTCTTCTTGAGATGTCGTCTTTTTCTTTTAGCATTCATGCTTTATTGGCACCGCCAAAGGGTATAATGCCCCAAGGCTTGCCTCGAAATTAAAAATTTGTTTCCAACGAATGTCTTGAGGGCTTGTCCCAAGGTAGTTTACTTTTTACAAAATTGCACAAAGACTTTAAATCAACAGGTTAAGTTTATCATAAAAAAGATACCCGCCATTGGCGGGTATCGGGGATTGGAAAAAATACAGGTTTAGTAGTAAGTATATCGCCTAACTTTAGCAATATACTTCGCTAGCCTGATTACCTGATGGCTATAGCCATACTCATTATCGTACCATACGTATAGCACGATGCTTTTTCCATGATTAGCAACAATCGTTGCCTTACTGTCATAAATTGATGGCGCAGAAGAACCAATAATATCTGATGAAACCAGTTCGTTATCGATCGAGAATTTAATTTGCTCTACCAAATCGCCTTCCAGCGCATATTTTTTTAAGACCGAGTTTACACCTTCAACGGAAGTTTCATTTTCTACCTCTAAATGTAAAATAGCTAAAGATCCATTTGGTACAGGAACTCGTATAGCGTTAGAAGTTAATTTCCCTTCTAATTGAGGTAAGCATTTGGCAACTGCTTTACCGGCACCGGTTTCAGTAATAACCATATTTAAACTCGCTGCCCTGCCACGGCGATATTTGCTATGCATATTGTCTACCAGGTTTTGATCGTTGGTATACGCATGGATAGTTTCTAAATGCCCGTGGACGATCCCTAAGGATTCGTCGATAGCTTTTAAGACCGGAGTGATCGCATTTGTGGTACAACTGGCAGCCGAATAAATGTCATTTTCGTCTGGCTTAAATAACGTGTGGTTTGCCCCGTGAACGATATTAGGAATTCCTTTTCCCGGTGCGGTAAGCAATACTTTTGAAGCTCCTTTAGAACTTAAATGTCGTTTCAGTGCTTCCTGGTCTCGAAAAGCACCGGTATTATCGATAATTAGAGCTTCATTTATACCAAATTTTGTGTAGTCTACATCTTCGGGTTTTGCAGCACTAATTACATGAACCGTAGTTCCGTTGATTAAAAGAGCAGATTTTTCAAGGTCATAAGAAACCGTTCCTGCAAATTCACCATGAATAGAATCATTCATTAAAAGTGAAGCTCTTTTAGCTAAAACTTCTTCTGAAATTTTATCTCTGGTTACAATGGCTCTTAATCTAAGTTGGTTGCCTTTGCCGGTTTTTGTCATTAATTCTCGAGCAACCAATCGGCCAATTCTTCCGAAACCATATAACACCACGTCTTTGGGAGTCACTGCTTCTACTTCTTTAGAACCTTTTAATTTATCTGAAACGAAAGCCAGTGCATTGGTATATTCTTCATCTTCCAGGTGATATTCGTAAGTAAGCTTACCAATATCTAATTTTGCCGGAGGAAGATCCAGACCTTTTATCGCTTTTGCGATTTCAACCGAATCAAAGATTGAGATCGGTTTTTGCACAAAAGCGCCAGCATATTCATGAAGATTTAAAATGTCACTAACATTTTTATTGATCAGCTGATTTCTAAAAAGTACAAGCTCGATAGATTTATCATACCATAAGTCACTTACAATATTTATAAATTCTACTGTAGCACGTCTTCGATCTGCCTGAAATGCCAGTTCTCTTTCGTAAACTTTATTTAAGCTCATTTTGTATAAATGTGTGATTAAATTTAATACAAAAGTATGGATTTCAAACGTTTTCGTAAAACATTTAGAACATAAAAAAACTCCCGTAAACACAGGAGTTTTAAGTGTATTTTGAACGTTTATTGCCTATCTAAAGATTACTCGTTGTTTTTGCCCGGTTTTATCAATAAATGTCATTGTTAAACCTTGTCCTCTTTCTAAAGATTTAAAAGCTTCATCTGCATCGCGAATATCGTAGATCTTTTCTCCGTTGATTTCAGTAATAATAGAACCTACAAATTCTTCTTCAGAATATTGCTCACTTAAGGTTTTACTAATTTTTACGCCATTTTCGGTTTGATAAAACTTTAATTCGTCTTTAGTAGCGTTAGTCACTTCTAATCCAATAGGGAGTTGCGTTACACGAAGTTCTGTTAATTTTACCGCGATTTCTTTTTCTATACCATCTCTTAAAATAGTCACACTTACGGTGTCGTTTGGTCTCTTCGTATTAATATAGCCGGTAAGATCTGAGAATTTATTTACTTTAATATTATCTACTTTTCTTATCACATCTTTCGATTTAATCCCGGCTTTCTCTGCACCACTTCCAGAAGTTACTTCACTTACATAAACACCCTGTGTAGTTCCGTATTCTTCGCTAAGCTCTGGTGTTCTGGTGAAATCACTTCCTCTAATACCAAGAATTCCTTGTTGAATATCTCCATATTCCATAATATCTTCAACAATTTTTCGGGCATTATTAGATGGTACGGCAAAGGCATAACCAACATAACTACCCGTCATAGAGGTGATCGCAGTGTTAATTCCTACTAGCTCACCATTAATATTTACTAGAGCACCACCGCTATTTCCTGGATTTATCGCAGCATCGGTCTGGATAAAAGATTGGCCGGTAGCATTTGGATTAAGATTTCTGGATTTTGCACTTACAATACCAGCGGTAACGGTAGATTTTAAATTG
Source organism: Zunongwangia sp. SCSIO 43204 (assembly GCF_019904275.1). Lineage (GTDB taxonomy): Bacteria > Bacteroidota > Bacteroidia > Flavobacteriales > Flavobacteriaceae > Zunongwangia > Zunongwangia mangrovi. The sequence continues at coordinate 6,717 of NZ_CP063204.1, read as the reverse complement.
AAAGGATTCCCAACAGCTAAAACCCACTCACCAACTTTAACATTGTTTGAGTTTCCAAAAGGAATATATTCTAACTCTTCTTCTGGTTCTACTTTGATTAATGCAATATCAGAAGTTGCATCGGCCCCAACAACTTTTGCTTTGTAAGTTTTGTTGTTGTTTAAGGTTACTTCTAATTCGTTAGCACCGTCGATCACGTGATTATTGGTCACGATATAGCCATCTGGAGTAATAATCACACCAGATCCAGTTCCTCGCAGCGCTTTGCTAGATTCTGTTTTACCTCGCATAACATCTGCCCAGCTTCTAGGGCCACTATAGACGGCAACATTTTTAACGTGCACAACCGCATGTACTGTTTTTTCGGCAGCAGCTGTAAAATCTACATTCGTACCATAAGTACGATTGGCATCATAATTTGCTTGAATAAGGCTTTGGGTAGCATCTTTCTTTTCTTGCAAGAAGGAAACATTTTCTTCTTCAAAAAATAGCTTGTAGCTACCTAATGTTAATGCTCCACCAAGGATGGACACAATAAGTAAACTTGCTAATTTTCTCATCTTCTTTTGAAAAATTTTATTAATTAAACTTTTAAATTATACTAAATAGATTCTATTTTCCTGTTTGTCAGCTAATAGTTAAAAACGTAGAAGTCAGTTCTAAAATTGTATATTTGAGCCGTTAAAATCTGCTAAAAAATGAGACTTCAGTTTTTCAAATATCAGGGAACAGGAAACGATTTTGTTATGATCGATAATCGTGATAAAAGAGTATCCAAAAACGATACCAAATTGATCAACAGGCTTTGTGACCGTAAATTTGGCATAGGAGCAGACGGATTAATTCTTTTAGAACACCCAGATGTTGAAGGAGACGATTTTAAAATGGTTTATTTTAATGCTGATGGAAATGAAAGTAGTATGTGTGGCAACGGTGGCCGTTGTTTAGTAGCTTTTGCAAAAATGCTTGGAATCATCGAAACTGAAGCCAGTTTTGCCGCCATCGATGGTCCTCATAAAGCTTCTGTCGATAGTGATGATATTGTAAATTTACAGATGCAAAATGTGTCTGATATTTACCAATCTGGGAATATTGCATTTTTGGATACCGGTTCGCCACATCATATTGTTTTTACTGAAAATGTAAAAGACCTTGATGTGAAAGGAGAAGGAGCCGCTATTCGATATTCTACAGATTATAAGGAAAAAGGAACTAACGTAAATTTTGTCGAGAAAACTGAAGCTGATGATACTTTTATAGTGCGAACGTATGAACGCGGAGTAGAAGATGAAACTTTAGCTTGTGGAACAGGAGTAACTGCAGTGGCGATTGCAGCGCATAATAGTAATAGAACCAAGGTAAGCGAGGTGAAATTGCAGGTTCCGGGAGGAAATTTATCTGTTAGTTTTAAAGCTGACGGCAATAATTATAGTGATGTTTGGTTAAAAGGTCCTGCACAACTTGTTTTTAAAGGCGAGATCGAATGCTAACATTAAAAGGAGAAAAATTATATCTGCGCGCATTAGAACCTGAAGATCTCGAATTTCTTCATGAATTGGAGAATAACGAAGAATTTTGGGAAGTAAGTGCTACGCAAGCTCCTTTTTCAAAATATATCCTAAAAAAATATCTTGAGAATTCACATTTAGATATTTACGAAATAAAACAATTGCGTCTGGTAATTTGTAATCTTAAAGATCAGCCTATTGGTTTGATCGATATTTTTGACTTTGAGCCTAGAGATCGAAGGGCCGCCATCGGGATTCTAATTGCAAATCCAGAAGAACGACAAAAAGGTTTTGGAGCAGAAAGTTTAGCGCTTGTTTGTAAATACTGCTTCAAGCATTTAGGACTGCACCAGGTATATGCAAATATCACCGCAGATAACGAGCGTAGCTTGCGACTATTCGAAAATCGCGGATTCACGCAGGCAGGTTTAAAAAAGGAATGGACGTTTGTAAATGGTCGTTTTAAAGACGAATATTTATATCAACTAATAAATAAGAATGTACATTAAAAAGATTTTAGTAGCCATTGCAATTTTGGGATTGGTGGCCGTAGGAGGATTCAGTTATTATATTTATCAAAGTATTTTTGGGGAAAATACCGCATTTTCTTCCGAGGAAAAAGTAGTGCTAATTCCTACAAATTCGGCTTACCCAATGGTGATCGATAGTTTAAGACCGCTTATTAAAGATCTAAACAGCTTTAATATTGTTGCAGAAAAAAAGCAATATCCAAATAATATAAAAGCAGGAAGATTTATTCTGAAAAAAGGAATGAACAATAACGAGATTATCAATACACTTCGAAGCAAGAACGCACCGATAAATGTAACTTTTAATAATCAGGAGCGCATAGAGGATCTTGCAGGACGTGTGTCCACTCAAATCGAAGCAGATAGTCTTAGTCTACTTGAAGCGATGAAAAGTGAGAACTTTCTTGCTGAAAATGATTTTAGCGAAGCAACGGCTTTGGGGATGTACATTCCTAATAAATATGAATTTTTTTGGAATACCTCTGCTGAAGAGTTTAGAAGCAGAATGAAAAAGGAATACGATCGCTTTTGGACAGCTGAGAAATTAAAGAAAGCTGAAGAGATTGGCTTAACGCCGGCACAGGTGATTACCATAGCTTCTATCGTGCAAAAAGAAACCGCAAAGGTAGACGAACGTCCAAGAGTTGCCGGAGTGTACATGAATCGTTATAAAAATGGCTGGAAATTGGATGCCGATCCTACAGTGATCTATGCAATCAAAGAAAAAACACAAAATTTCGATACGATCATAAAAAGAGTGCTTTATAAAGATCTTGAATTAGATTCTCCATATAATACTTATAAATACCGTGAAATCCCTCCGGGCCCAATTAGCATGCCCGATATTTCTTCAATAAACTCGGTGTTGAATTATGAGGATCACGATTACTTCTATTTTGTAGCTAACGTAGAAAATTTTGGCTACCATAAATTCGCTAAAACCCTTGCTCAGCATAACAGAAACAAGCAGGAGTACGTTCGCTGGATTAACAAAAAGGGAATAAAAAGATAAAAACTTATAGAATTAAGGAAAGTCTAACTTATTGACGGTCTGAATCTTACTTTGTTGTTAAACTATAGGGAAGGTTTAGAAAAGGTTTAACAGTCTGTTGCTCAGATTATTAATTTTTGTTGTACATTTGCCCTCGCAAATTTGAAGATGAATCAAGTTTATAAATATATAAATAAAATTTGATTTAACAAAGTCTTCAGAAAAAAAATGTAATGAGTAAGAAAATTGTTAAACTTTCCTGGTTGCCGGTTCTAGCTGGATCTGTATTTTTTAGTTTTAGCACTAAAGAGGCAGCCGATCTAGAGATTGAAGGTTTTACTACTCCAAATCTTGAATTAGATTATACGGTGTCTTTGGATACTGTAGAAGCAGAAACTTCAGAGCTTGCTGTAAAAGCACTCCCGAAGTTAGGTAAGTCTTACATTGGATTTAAAGAAGCTTTAGGCTTTAAAGAATCTCGTGGAAATTACAAAAGCATCAATGAGTATGGATACATGGGGAAATACCAGTTTGGTAAAGGAACGCTTAATTTATTAGGTGTTTACAATACACAGGAATTCCTAAATACTCCAGAACTTCAGGAAGCAACGTTTTATACCAATGCTTCTAGAAACAAGTGGATCTTAATTCGCGATATTAAGCGTTTTGTAGGCAAGAAAATAAACGGTGTAGAGGTTACCGAATCTGGTATTCTGGCAGCAGCGCATCTTGCAGGTCCTGGTAGTGTGAAAAAATATTTAAGAAGCTACGGCGCACAAATGTTCAACGATGCATTTGGTACCAGTATTAAATATTATATGAAGCGTTTTGCAGGCTATGATACTTCTTTTATCAAACCTGTTAAAAATCCGCGTGTAGATTTTTCTAAAATAAACATCGCTAATTCCTAATCTTAGGAGTTAGTCTTTTTGAATAACAAAAATGGTAGGTCTTTTATGAAGGTCTACCTTTTTTTGTTTCCATTCATTTATGGGAAGCGTTAGGATGTATTCTGAAGCTAATGTGATATCGCAAGCAATACATAAACGGGTAGAAGGGTGTAAAGTTTGTATAAGATCCTCTAAAAGCTTGTTATTACGATATGGCGTTTCAATAAAAACCTGAGCCATATTTTTTTCAGCAGAAATACGTTCAAGATTCTTCAATTCCTGCTTCTTTTCTTTTTTATCGATAGGTAAGTAGCCATTAAAGCTAAAAGCCTGTCCGTTCATTCCGCTGCCCATCATGGCAAGTAAGATCGAGGAAGGACCAACTAAAGGAATTACCTGTATTCCATTTTGATGAGCCAGCTTTACAATTTCGGCACCGGGATCGGCAACTCCGGGAACACCGGCTTCACTTATAAGTCCCATATCAAATCCCTCTTTACAGGCATCTAAAAAGTTAGGGATTTCAGTAACTTCAGTAAACTTGTTTAAAGTTTTAAATTTTAAAATCTGCTGTTTTTTCTGCGGAACAAGTTTTTTTATGGCTCTACGCGCAGTTTTTTCGTTTTCAGCAATATAATGATCTATGCGTTCTACGTGTTTTTTCACCGTTAGTGGTAAAACATCTATAGGGTTAGATTCTCCCAAGGTTGTTGGGATCAAATAAAGTTTTCCTGAAAATGAAAAGTTCGCTGCCATTAGTAGGTTCCGTTGTTTAATTTTTCAATGATCTTATCTGTAGCTTCATCCAGCATTTGGTATACATTTTCGAAGCCTTGATCTCCGCCATAATAAGGATCTGGAACATCTACATTTTCACCGGGAAAGATCTCGTTTAAGATCAGTTTTATTTTTGCTTTTTCTTCTTCGGAATTAGTTAAAGAAACCGCATCACGATAATTTGAATTATCCATCACAAAAATATGGTCAAAATCTTTCAAATCTTGCTTTGTAAGTTGGCGACCGCGTTGATCGGTAATATCAAGATCGTGTTTTCTTGCAGTAGCAATAGATCTGCGATCGGGTAGATCGTCAATATGATAGTTGCTAGTTCCGGCCGAATCTACATAAACTTCATTTGCATCTACTTTTGCCTTTAAAACTCCTTTAGCAAGAGGTGAGCGGCAAATATTGCCAAGGCAAACCATAAGGATCTTTTTCTTTTCCATATTCAGTAGCTGTTTTAAAGCAAAAAAGCTCTTTTAAAAGAGCTTTTTGAAACTTAGATCGTTAATTTTTTATTGAGATCTTCTACAAATTTTTTGAATTGCTTATCTGTAGAAGCAAGATTATCTACCGTTTTGCAAGCGTGTAAAACAGTGGCATGGTCCCGACTTCCTATTTGCGAGCCAATGCTGGCTAAAGAAGCTTTTGTGAATTTCTTCGCAAAGAACATGGCCAATTGTCTCGCCTGTACAATGTGTCGCTTTCTGGTTTTAGATTGCAAAGTTTCTACATCCATCTGGAAGTAATCACTTACTACTTTTTGAATATAATCGATGCTTACTTCACGTTTGGTATTCTTAACGTAATTATCGACAATCTTCTTTGCAAGTTCTAAAGTAACATCCTTTTTGTTGAAAGAAGAGTGAGCGATCAAAGAAATAATTGCTCCTTCTAATTCACGAATATTAGCTTTAATGTTGTTCGCTAAGAACTCAACGATATCTTCAGGCATTTCTACACCATCACGATAAAGTTTGTTCTTAATTATTGAAACACGAGTTTCGAAATCAGGATGTTGTAATTCAGCTGAAAGACCCCATTTAAATCGAGAAAGTAAACGCTGCTCGATATCCTGCATATCTACCGGAGCTTTATCACTGGTAAGAATTACCTGTTTTCCGTTTTGATGCAAGTGGTTAAAGATGTGGAAAAATACATCCTGAGTTCCTGCTTTACCCGATAATAATTGAATATCATCTACAATTAAAACATCAATAATCTGGTAGAAATGAATAAAGTCATTTCGATTATTCTTCTTAACAGATTCGATATACTGTTGCGTAAATTTTTCCGCAGAAATATAAAGAACCGTTTTCTCTGGATATTTGTCTTTTATTTCTACTCCAATGGCGTGTGCCAAATGAGTTTTTCCAAGACCAACGCCTCCAAAAATAAGAAGCGGATTAAAAGATGTTCCTCCTGGTTTGTTTGCTACCGCTAAACCAGCAGATCTGGCCAGACGGTTAGAGTCTCCTTCAAGAAAATTCTCGAAGTTATAACTAGGATTTAACTGAGATTCGATCTTTACATTTCTAATACCCGGAATCACAAAAGGATTCTTTAATTCAGGGTTTTTATTCTTCACGGGAACATCTACTTCCTGTGAAGTCATATTCGCTCTTTGTGTACTAGGAATCTTTTCGGTAAAAGGTAACTTATTACCGTAAGTGTTTTCCATTTTAATAACGTACACCAATTTTGCTTTCTCCCCAAGCTCGCGAGTTAAACTAACTTTTAGAAGCTTAACATAGTGTTCTTCCAACCACTCGTAGAAAAACTTAGACGGTACCTGTATGCTTAATGCACAATCGGTAAGCTTTACTGCTTGTATTGGCTCGAACCAGGTTTTGTAAGCCTGTGGCGAAATGTTATCTTTTATAAAAGCTAGACAGCTATTCCAAACTGATTGCGCAGTTTTCGACATGCTACGTGTGACGTTATTTGTTGGTTATTAGATTGTTCGATTTAACTCCTGATAAGAGTGCTTCTTTCCAAAAGAAGGGCAACAAAGATGT